>CAXVTD010000001.1:0-27705 GCA_963693095.2 Cenarchaeum sp. | reverse complement strand
GACGGCGCCGGTGAGCGAGTTGCGGAACGTGAACACGCCGTCGCGCTCCGAGAACCCGACGTCGATCGCCGACACCCTGCGCCATATCTGGACGAACCCGATGCGGAACTCGCCGCCCAGGGACTCGGCGAGGAGCCCCTCCAGCTCCCTGTGGCCGACGCCGAACAGGGAGCGCGCCATGGCGAGCCTGAAGATGATCGACTCGGGGCAGCGGAACGGCCTGCCGGGCTTTTTCCTGTTCGCCCCGGCGAGCTCGCGCCGCGCGCGCCCCATGTTGGGGCGCAGGGCGAGCATCCCGCCCCTGTCAACGTACTTTGCGTCCGGCTTGCCCGCCAACGCCGCGCCGGCCCGCGAGCCGATCCATTTGTGTTTCGGTCCCGGCCGCCGCGCGCCTAGGCAGGGTTATGAAACAGCGCCAGAGGCAGGGCGTTGTTTCATAACCCGATTCTAGGCGCGCCGCCCCTGCGCGCCCTGGCCGCACCCAGCCCCCCTATCCGCCCTCCAGCGCCTTGTCGATCAGCAGGTTGTACGCGTACGCCATGAAGGCCAGCTCGCGGACCACCTGGTCCCAGTTCCGCGCCATCACGTAGTCGCGGAACACCACCTTGATCGTGGAGAACGCCGTCTCGACTGACGACCTCCGGCCGTAGCCGTTGTCCCGCAGCCACTCCCTGCGGTTGCGCTTGCGCTCCTCGCGCCCGATCCCCGCGATGTGCGGCGACCCGCCGCCGAGCTGCGCGATCACGAGCTGCCGCCGCGCGCCCGAGCCGATCGACCTGCCGGAGGAGTTGATGTGCACCTTCATGACCGGCCTGACGCCGTGCCTCTCGCACAGGTTCACGTTGGCCCTCGTGGCGTATATGCCGTCCCCGAGCGCGACGATCCCCTCGCCGCCGCGCCTGCGAGGCGCGCGCCTCCCGTCAGCATTACCGCCGTCAGCATTACCGCCGTCAGCATTACCGCCGTCAGCATTACCGCCGTCAGCATTACCGCCGTCAGCATTACCGCCGTCAGCATTACCGCCGTCAGCATTACCGCCGTCCGCACTGCCGCCGGCGCGCGATCGCATATGCCGGTTGCGCGCTTCCACCACCGCGCGCAGCAGCTTTGGGAACTGCGAGAGCTCCGACGTCGCGTCGTCCGTGACCGTCATGGCGATGATCTTCTTGTCCTCGGCGTTGACCGCCAGCGTGATCCTGACGAACCCGAGCCGGACGCCCCACTTCTCCAGCTTCCACGCGCCGCTCCGGCCGGCCCTGGAGCCGGTGCCGTCAAACGCGACCTTTATCTCGTCGACGGCGCCGGTGAGCGAGTTGCGGAACGTGAACACGCCGTCGCGCTCCGAGAACCCGACGTCGATCGCCGACACCCTGCGCCATATCTGGACGAACCCGATGCGGAACTCGCCGCCCAGGGACTCGGCGAGGAGCCCCTCCAGCTCCCTGTGGCCGACGCCGAACAGGGAGCGCGCCATGGCGAGCCTGAAGATGATCGACTCGGGGCAGCGGAACGGCCTGCCGGGCTTTTTCCTGTTCGCCCCGGCGAGCTCGCGCCGCGCGCGCCCCATGTTGGGGCGCAGGGCGAGCATCCCGCCCCTGTCAACGTACTTTGCGTCCGGCTTGCCCGCCAACGCCGCGCCGGCCCGCGAGCCGATCCATTTGTGTTTCGGTCCCGGCCGCCGCGCGCCTAGGCAGGGTTATGAAACAGCGCCAGAGGCAGCCACTGTTTAAATCCCTCTGTGCTGCCATGCGCGCCATGGGCACACAGATGGGAGCAGCAAGGCGCGGGGAGATAACCGATCAGATGCGCCGCGTTGCCGCTGATGAGGGCGTCGATGCGGAGTGGCTAGCAAGACGCATGGCCACAGGCTCCATAATAATACCCTCAAACGTGCGTCGGCCGCAGTCCATACACAACGTCGGCATAGGGAAGGGCCTCAAGACAAAGGTCAACGTGAATATCGGCACGTCGACGCTCCACGTCGACGTCGAGGCGGAGGCCCAAAAGGCGCGAACCGCCGTAAAGCACCATGCCGACACGATAATGGACCTCAGTGACGGGGGCGACGTCGGCGCGATAAGGAGGCGCCTCATGGACGAGGCCCGCATAACGTTTGGAACCGTCCCGATATACGAGGCATACAACCGCGGCGTCGAAAAGCACAGAGACCCGCTTGCAATAAGCGAGGATGACTTTATTGCGGCATTTGAGTCCAACGCGCGAGACGGAGTCGACTATACGACGATACACTCGGGCATCACCATGGACATTGCAAAACGCATAGAGCGCGTGCGAAGGCATGGCGGAATAGTTAGCAAGGGCGGAACGATAACTGCGGCATGGATGATGCGCCATGGCAAGGAGAACCCATACCACTCAAACTATGACTATCTCCTCGAGGTCGCAAAGGAGCACGACGTGACGTTTAGCCTCGGCGATGCGCTCAGGCCCGGCTCGATACTCGACTCGCATGACGAGCTGCAGGTGCAAGAGATGATCAACATTAGCGATCTCACAAAACGCGCGCACGAGTCTGACGTCCAGGTCATGGTCGAGGGTCCCGGCCATGTCCCGCTCAACGAGGTTGCAGCAAACGTCCGCATCGCAAAGGCGCTCATAGGCGAAGTTCCGTACTATGTCCTCGGCCCGCTAGTGACTGACATTGCGTCTGGCCACGATCACATTGCGAGCGCAATCGGCGCTGCAGTGTCAGCAGCCGAGGGAGTCGACCTGCTCTGCTACCTGACGGCATCCGAGCACCTTGCGCTTCCCAATGACGCCGAGGTAAAGGATGGGCTGATCGCGTACAGGATAGCGGCCCATGCCGGAGACCTCGTCAAGAACCGCGAGCGCGCCATAAAGTGGGATCGCGCCATGACCAAGGCGCGCCGCACGCTTGACTGGGAGGCGCAGATCGCCCTCTCAATAGACCCCGAAAAGGCCGCCGCGATCCACTCGCGCACAGGCCAGCACCCCGGCAACAACGTCCCGTGCACAATGTGCGGCGGCGCGTGCGTGTATGTCATGCTGCCGCAGCAGCGCTCCTATGACCCCGAGGAGCCATCTGGCGCCGAGCCCGAGGTCGTCCCCCTAGAGAAGCGAGTCGAGCGTCCCGGCCAGGCACGGGACGGAGTCTAGTAGCCGCAGCGAGTCGCGCGCAACCCAGCGGTGCTCAGAGCTCTCCCAGTTTAGCGTGACCTGTCGGTCGCGCGCCTCAAAGAGAAACGCGTGTATGCGCCACTCGCCGGCGTGCTTCTCGGACCTCACCATGGCCGGCGGCGCCGAGGAGACGAGGCGCAGCGAGTCGCGCGCGATTCCGGCCTCCTCTAGTAGCTCGGCATATGCGCGCTCTAGGGCAGCCTCGCCGGCATTTATGCTCCCGCTTATTGCCGACCACAGCCCGCGCATCGTGCGCACGCGCTGGCTGCGGCGCACCACAAGATACTCGTTATTGTTGCGCACAAATGACGTCGCGACGTTGCGCGCATCCAAGGCTACTTTTTGTCCATCACGCGCGACATTGCAATCATCTTTTTGTACGACTCGGAGGTTCCGCCGTTGGCCTCTATCCTGGCCTGGCACGCGCGCACATAGTCGGTGACCTCTTCGGACTTGTTCTCCTGGACTGCGGTGAGGAGGCGCCCGATGTCCTTCCAGAGCTCCTCGGCGATGCGGCGCAGCTGTGGGTTTGATATGATCGTGTCAATCAGGTCAGGCGTCTCGGACATTATGCTGTCAGAGAGCGCCTTTTGTATCCGGAACGTGCTGCCTGACATCTTGTGCGTGAGCGACGGCTTTTCATCCTTTGAGACAATGCTCGCAAATGCGATATTGACAAGGTGCGTGAGGCCGAGTATGACGGCGACCCTCTTGTCATGCTCGGCAGAGTCGATAGTGACGAACGTCGCGTCCGGAAAGAGCAACTTTGAGACGGTGATCTCCTTTTTCCCGTCCCTTATCGGCACAGAGATGATGTTCTGGCCCTTTGCGCCCTTGGCTCCCGGCCCGAACATTGGGTGTATGCAGACCGGAACGACCTTTGAGGGAACGCGTGAGAGGGCCGGCGCAGTCTTTAGCTTTTGCGACGATATGTCGATAAGGTACGCATCACGCCTCATCTCCTTGGCGATTAGCCTGATGATCTCTGGCGTCTTTCGTGTCGGCGTGCACAGTATCACATAGTCTGCCTCGAGGATCGCCCCGACGAGTGAGGAGCCCTTTGTGACCCCCTTTGGAAGTGATCTCGACTCGTCCTCGTCATATCCTGTAACGTCATACTTTGGCGCAAAGTAGCGACACATCCACGTGCCCATCTGCCCTGCGGCCCCAATCACGGACACCCGCTTCTTCATGCCCTAGGCTCCAGAGACGACGCTATTTAGTATATCCATTCCACGCGCCAACGTGCGCGCATCGCGGCATGCCGAGAGGCGCACAAACTGCCCATATCCGCCAAATGCGGCTCCCGGCGCTATCGCAAGACCCCTTTTGAGGCACTCGAGGGCAACCTCACCGCCGTCTAGGCCGCCCGGAAGGCGCGCAAAGAGGTACATTGCGCCATCTGGCTCGGCGAACTCGAGACCCATGGCCGATGCCTGCGGCGAGAGGCCGGCGAGCCTCGAGAGAATGTCGTGTGACGCACCTGGCGGCTCGGCCTGCAGTGCGGCTAGCGACGCATACTGGATCGGCGAGGGCACGCACGTGAGGCAGAGCGACTGTAGGCGACCCATGCGCCGTATCTCCTCGGGTGGCGCTATGGCATATCCGGCGCGAAACCCCGTCATCGCGTGCGACTTTGAGAGTGACTGCGTCACGATCGTCTTGTCATGGTCAAACTCCAGTGCACTGTGCCATTCCGTGCGCGAATAGAGCGAGTATATCTCGTCGCTCAGGACATAGAGCGAGTGGCGTGCTGCAATGTCCATGATCTCCTTTTGCCTGCGCCGTGGCAGAACCTTGCCCGTGGGGTTGTTTGGGTAGTTTATCGCAATCATTTTCGTGTTTGGCGTTATGGCCGACTCGATCTCAGACATGTCTGGCTCCCAGCTTGACTCTAGTGTGGTGTGGATGTGCCGAACCTTTACGCCAGCGCGCATTGCGCACTGGGCATATGCTGGCCATGCAGGCTCGATAACTATGATCTCATCGCCCGGATCAAGAAGTGACTCGATGGCAAGGTATATGGCAAATCTCGCGCCCATTGTGACTATGACATTGTCATGCGAGAGTCCGGCTGTGTGTGCAGACTCTACTCTGGCTATGACGTCGCGCAGCTCGGTCATTCCAAGGGCAGTGCCATACTTTGTGTGTCCCTTGGCGCACGCAGATGCCAGCGCGTCGACTGCGTGTCCTGACGGCTCCGAGTCTGGCTCGCCGACCTCCATGTGGACAATGCTCTGACCCTCCTCCTCTAGCCTCTTTGCCTCCTGAAATATCGCCGTGTGCGACGGTGCGGCGCCTGATGCGGCCGCAGACTGGACCTGCACGGACTCGTTTAGCAAAAAGTTCAGCAGCCTCGAGGCCATTGCGGCCTCGTCACCGTCGGCACACGACTCGATGACCTTTGTGCGCAGATCCCCCTCGCGCCCACAGTCATCAACTGGCGCACCCATGCCGCGCTTGGCCTCGCCTATGCGGCGTGCGAGCTCCGAGCGCCTGCCTAGGAGACGAACCATCTCCAGTGTGACTGTGTCCATCTCCTCGCGCAGGGGCTCGAGGGGACCGGCATCAGAGGACGGGTTTGACAAATCCCCCCACCAGTGCAAGGTCGGCCATAATGAGGCTCACAAGCGAGTCGACGACAGGTGGCGCGCGCGGAACCACGCATGGGTCATGCCTGCCGCGCACTCGCAGGATCGCCGGCTTGCGCGTCTTGGCATTGACAGTCGGCTGGTCCATCGCTATTGACGAGACTGGCTTGAAGGCGACGTTCATCGTTATCGGCATGCCATTGGAGATCCCCCCAAGAATGCCGCCTGAGTTGTTTGTGCGCGTGATTATGCGCGAGCGCTTGATCTCGTATGTGTCGTTGTTCTGCGAGCCCGAGCTGGCCGCGCCGGCAAATCCAGATCCAAACTCGACGCCCTTTACTGACGGTATGGAGAACATTGCGCGGCTTAGGTCTGACTCGATGGACGCAAACAGCGGCTCGCCGAGTCCGACTGGAACGCCTGTTGTGACCGAGCGGACAATTCCCCCCAGCGAGTCTCCGGCGCGCCGCGCCGACATGACAAGCTCGCGCATTCGTGACGCAGCCCTTGCGTCAGGACAACGCACATCGTTGCGGTACATTGCACGCAGCGCACTAGGTGTCGGCTCGCCTTCCATCGACACTCCGCCGATCTGCGCCGTGTACGAGTGTGTCTTTATGCCAAGCGTAACATCAATGAGCTTGCGCGCAATTGCCCCGCCCATGATGTGCGTGGCCGTCAGCCTGCCTGAGAATCGCCCGCCGCCACGATGGTCGCCGTGGCCGCCATACTTTACCATCGACGTATAGTCCGCATGGCCTGGCCTCAGCAGACGCTCAAGGGCATCATATGACCTCGAGTCGGCATCCTTGTTCCATGTCAGCATTGCGATCGGCGCGCCCGTCGTGCGCCCCCTAAACACTCCAGAGAGTATCTCCACGCGGTCAGGCTCCTTGCGCTGTGTCGCTATGGCCGACTGACCCGGTCGGCGCTGATCAAGCATTGGCTGTATGTCGCGCTCGGAGAGGCGCAGGCCGGCCGGGCACCCGTCAAGAACAGCACCGACGCACTTGCCATGGCTCTCGCCAAAGCTTGTTAGAACAAGGCGCCGGCCAATCGAGCTCTCTGACAATGCAGCGCGTTTTGCGGCCGTGGCGCATATAACTCCTTACAGGTTTACGGCCTCGTAGCATGCCGCAGGGGCAAGGCGCATCTCGAGCCGGCAAGCGTGCAGAGCCGGAGCAGGCGCAAGTGTCCCATGCGCGACACACGCGTGAGGAGGCGAGGCGTGGCGCAGGCGCCCAATATGATAAAATAGGGCGGATCGGCTCCGTGCGTCCGTGTCAGCCGATCCAAACAGCATACCGCCCGTACTTCGCGAGCAGGTCGAAAAGCTGCAGCAGATGCAGAGCAGCCTCCAGGGCGTCGCGGCTCAAAAGCAGCAGGTCGAAGTCGAGCGCCTCGAGGTCGACCGTGCCCTAGAGGAGCTCAAAAAGGCCGGCGAGGACGAGACCGTCTACAAGCATGCCGGCTCGATACTCATAAAGACGACGCGTGATGCCCTAATCGCCGAGCTCGAGGAGAGAAAAGAGCTCTCCGCGACGCGCCAGACCGTCCTCTCAAAGCAGGACGCGCGGCTGCGCGAGAGCCTAAAGGAGCAGGAGGCAAAGGTCACCGACATGATAAGGGGAATGCAGGGTCCCGGCGGGCCGGCTCCACAGGGCACCCAGCCCCCTGCGCAATCGTGATATAGCGCACAGCGTAACGTGTGTGCGCATGGACATCAAAAACCTACGCATCATTGCCGATGAGCGCGAGCGAAAGAGCCGCATACCAGCACTGCTCACAAAGCTCGGAGTGCAGACTGACTTTAGCACGCTAGTGACCGGCGACTATATCGTCGCAACTGACACGGGTGTGGAGCGCAAGAGCACACGTGACCTCATCGCGTCTGTCGTTGACGGGCGGCTAGATGAGCAGTGCAAGAGGCTAAAGTCAGAGTTTCGCCATCCCGTCCTAGCAGTGGAGGGGCCCTCTGAGGAGATTACGCGCCACGTGGAGAACTCGTATGTGTTCTATGACACCGTGGCAAGGGTTGCCATCGAGTCAGGCATCTCGCTCGTGCAGACGCCTGATGCCAACGGTACCGCAAGGCTGCTCATCGCACTCGGGACGCGAAAGGGCGTGCGCAGGGGCGAGCTCCTCAAGAGGCAGCGCAGGAGACCCGGCGCGAGCGTGCGCGAGCAGCAGCTTTGCACGCTGTGCAGCCTGCCGGGCATTGGTGAAAAGCTTGCCACGCGAATGCTAGACAGGTTTGGCACGCCGATGGCCGCCTTTGGCGCGTCAGCGTCCGAGCTTGCGCGCGTCGAGGGCCTTGGCGCCGTGCGCGCCAAAAGGCTTTGCGCGATCATGGGCTCGCCGGCCCGCAGTAGCGCCCCCGGGAGGCCTGCGAGTCGCCGGACGCCGGCTCGCCGGACCGCCGCAGACCGCACAGCGGGACTCGGAGCCCATGTCACGCGAGCACGCCGGACAGCGCCTCGTCCAGCGCCGCGGCGCTCGCGTGCCGGCCGTCATGACTGAGACGACGCCCATGCCCATCGTCTTTGCAACGTTGGAGACGGCATAGTCATCAGTGACGAGCTCGCCGCCAAGCTCGGAGCACAGCGCGATGACTGACACGTCTGCGCGCGAGAGCGCATCAGACTCGCCTGCGCGCCGTGCTGCTGCGCGTGCGGCAGCGACTGATGCCTCAGACGGGGACATGACGACGAGTCGTCTGACTGCGATGAGCGTCTCGATTGCGCCGTGGGCCGACTTTATGTGGCGGATCTCGCCATACACGTCCTCTGTCGTGTGCAGGATACCAGATGACGCAAATGGAACGCCCGCATAGAACGCCGAGGCGTCAAGAACCCTAAAAGCCAAGCTTTGTCATCTGTCTCAGGCCAGCCTTCCTCTGCCTCACAAAAACCGCATGGCGGCTGTGGCGCCTTATCGTTATCGAGCCGCCAAACTCGACTGGCCTGATAACCTGCGCGTCCATGACAACGTTGCAGTCATGTGAGCACTTCACCTCGATCTTTTCATCTGGCACGACGATCGACTCGAGCCTGAACACGGGGGCAACAGGCGTTATGATAAGCACGTCGAGCGTCTCGTGGAGTATCGGGCCTCCAAGCGATAACGAGTGTCCCGTCGAGCCGCTAGGTGTCGCCACGATAACGCCGTCCATCTTTTGCGTGACTGTGTCGTTCTGGAACTTTATCTCAAACTCGGATGTCCGCGTAAGGTTGGCGCGGCTGATGAATATCTCATTGAGCGCGGCCGGAAACTCCTCGCCGCCAGTAGAGGCTGACACGCGCACGCGCCGGTCAAGGAATATCTTGTCGTGGCGAACCTGCTCAATTGCGCCGTCAATCCCGTCCATCGTGGTCTCGGAGAGTATGCCGCGGTTTCCGCCGACGTTTACGGCAAGCATCGGAACCTCAGAGTCAAGGCCGCGCGCCGTCCTCAGGGTCGTCCCGTCGCCGCCTAGCGTGATGACCATGTCAAGGCTCTCGCCGCGCATCGACTCGACATCCTCGGCCACGCGAACGCCCTCAACAGACACCGGCGGCGTCGCGATGACCTCCGAGCCGGCAGCCGCAAGTCGGCCAGCCACCGCAGTCGCCGCCCTAGCAGCGTCTGCTGAGCCAAGCTTGCACACAATGCCAACCCTGTCGAGCCTCATGCGGCACACGCATGCGCGCCTCAATTAAAAACAACCGACTCGGCATGGGCACCATTGCGCGCGCCAGCAGCAGTGCACGCGCGGGATCGGTGCGGCCGGAGAGCCAGGTTCGCCGCACGCGTGGTCGGCGCGCGACATGGCGCCCACAGTTTAAACGAGGCCATAACGGGCGCGTGGCCAAGATGGTCGGCGAGCCCCCTGTTCTGTCCAGGGAGGAATATTCGACAAAGTGCGACCAGATACTTGAGGACTCGGAAATCAGGTTCTGCGGCTTTATAGGCGGTGACGCCGAGATCATAGTCAGCAGGTTCAGAAAGGACGTTGATCCCATCGAGACTGACGAGAACAGGCGCAAGATATACCAAGATCTCGTAGCCCGCATAACGAGGCGCAAGATGTTTGATGCCAAGCTCGGGCGCGTAAAGTACTCGGCATCACGCCGCGAAAAGGCCGTAATGATGAGCTTTCCGATCGGCGAGGACATCGTCATGGTCATGGCCGAGCCGCACGTCAACATTGACCGGACCGCATACAGGATTATCGAAAAGCTCGGCAGCCAGTGGTCAGAGTTTTACGGCAAATAGAAAAGATGGTGTGGGGCCTAGAACCCCTTTGGAAGCGTTCCGTGAGTTGAGCTAGGTGCCGGTGCGGTGCGCTTTTGCGCATTTTCTCGCGCAAGGCGCTCGAGCTCTGCTCGCTCAGCCTGCTCCTTTTCTAGTCTCTTGAGATAGTCTTCCTCGTATGACTCGAGATTGCTCTTTGAGCTGCCACCCTGCTGTGCTTGCTGCTGCTGCTGCGGTGGGGGCGACATGCCCTTTGGCAGGCTTCCGTGCGTCGATGACGGCGGTGGTGGAGGTGGCGGTGCGCTATCCTGTGTGCCAGCCTCATCTACGCGCATGCCATAACCCGTGAAGCGCTTTTCGGGTGGATGGTATGCGAGTCTCTGCCTTGTCGCAAAGTACTGGTTTGAGGGCTGCGTGTATCCCGTGACATTCTTCTTTTGGAGGTTCCAGTCAGACGTTGCGACCTTGCCCGTCGGTGCCGTGTTGCGCGCATAGTAGCGGCTCGGCGAGGGCGTGTATCCCGTTATCTTGGCGCGCATCTCGCCAAACGTGTCAGTTATCGGAAAGTTTCGGTATGACTCTTCGAGTGCTGCAGCCACCGTTGCCGGTGGTGCGCTAGTCTCGGCGCTAGCCGTCTGCGGTGGTGGTGCCATGCCTTTTGGCAGGCTCCCTCGCGTCGATGACGGCTGCGGTGCAGGCTTTGGCGGCGGTGCTGTCTGCTGCTGCTGCTGCGATGGGGGCGACATGCCCTTTGGCAGGCTACCACGAGCCGATGACGGCTGCGGTGCAGGCTTTGGCGGCGGTGCTGTCTGCTGCTTTTGGGCAGTGCCCTTTGGCAGGCTTCCGCGCGTCGATGACGGCTCCGGTTTTGGCGGTGCCTGAGCCGAGAGCTTTGCGATCTGAGCCTCTAGGGTGTGAATCCTCTCCTCTAGGTCCTTCTTGGTCGTTCTCGATGACTTTGCCTTCCTTGTCGTTGCCATTGCCATGGCGCAAGAGGGGGTGCTTATTTACATTTTGGTTGATCGCAGCGGATTTCACGCCTGAGGGCGCCCGGACCGCTAGTCAGGCTCCCAGAACTGCATCACATAGAGGCAGTTGTTGCAGCGCCAGACGCTCACGTGCGGGCCGTTGGCCGTGTCAGCCCCATACTCGCCGCCCTTGAGCCTCACGGCCGTGGGCAAAAAGTGCGTATTTGGGCTCTGGAGCCACTCGTCCTGGCCGCAGTTGGGGCAGCGCGTCCTTGGGGGCAACGCGACGCGCTCGCGAGGCTCCCAAAATGTAGGTTTCGGGCAGGTCTGCCCAAAAGGGGTAATTAGGGCAGCGCGCTGGGTGCGCCATTGGCGCAGGTGGACGCGCAGTCTGGTCTTGGCGAGCTCGTCGACCGGCTGCGCGGCGATGGCGGTGTGCGCGACGACGAGGTGGACGCTGGTGCGATCGCCGAGCTGCGCGCGCTGGGGTACGGGATTGCGCATGACGGCCCGTCATGGAGGATGACTCGCAGGACCGAGCGCATCCTCCCATGGGAGCTTGCGCGCGGACTGCAGACAAGCGTGCTCGGCAGGCGCGCAGAGTACCATGACGAGATTGGCTCGACGCAGGATCGCGCAATCGAGGTGGCGCGCTCTGGTGACGCGCGCGGCACAGTCGTCGTTGCGCGAACGCAACTGTCCGGAAGGGGACGCCGCGGAAGGAGGTGGGAGTCGCCGGCCGGAGGCTTGTGGATGTCAGTTGTCATCGGAGAGTGCGCCGGTGACGCAAGCATTCTGCCGCTTGCCGCATCACTCTCCCTAAGGGACGCGGTTCTCGGCACGATTGGCACAGAAACCGGACTCGTGTGGCCAAACGACATTGTGGTTCTCAGGGACGGCGCGGCGCACAAGGTCGCCGGCATTGTCGTTGACGCAGATGCGCGCGGCGAGTCCATCGAGCATGCCGTCATTGGGGTCGGGATAAACATCGGCGTTGACGAGGATGCGCTAAACGCGTCGATTCATGGTGCGGCGCGAAGGGCAGCGTCGTTGCGCGGTGACGCCCATGCGCCAATAAGGCTTGCACAATCATTTCTGCTAAACCTCGAGTCAGTGTGCGCAAGGCTCGGGCGTGATGCCGCAGGCATTGCAGCAGAGTGGTCAAGGGAGTCAGGCATGGTGGGGCGAACGGCCACTGTCAGGACCGAGTCTTGCGCGGTTTCCGGGACCGTTGTGCGGATTGACCCTGACGGGGCGCTCGTCCTGCGCTGCGGCGGGCGCGAGGAGCGCTTTGTCGCCGGCGAGGTTGTTTGCGTCCGCTAGTGGCCCGCGAGCGCACGCTCCGGCCGAGCATCTCAGACAGCTCGGACTGGACGTCGAGGACCGAGTCGATGATGCCCTCGAGGCCTGATGCGTACTCGGCATAGAGGTCGATTATCCGCGACTTTTGGGCGCCGGATCGCGCGAGCGTGTCGTTTGCGCGAATCAGGTTTGCCGCATCGGTGAGTTCCGGGCTAGTCGGTGCCGGCTCGCCTATCTTGCCAAGGGCAGCCCTAGCCGCGTCTATCTGCTCGCGGAGGCTCGGTGAGCCCTGCGCGCGACCTGCCATGGGGCAGCGAGGGGTGCCGGGGCGTTAAAGCCTTTGTGCGGCGCCACACACGAGATCGTGCGCAATATGCACAGGATAAATAGATTGGATGCGTCCCCGCCGACTGATGGCATGGAGACTAGTGGCCTGCGGCGCCGTGGCAGCAGCTCTAGCCGTTGCGCTAGCCGGAACGGCTGACGCACAGGATGACGGTGTAATGAAGGAGGCCCGGAGCCTCTTTGCGCGCGGCGAGTATTCGGCGGCCATTGCGATATACGACGGCATTCTCGACGGGGCGCCAAGGGACGCAGATGTCCTGCGCCTAAAGGGAATAGCGCAGTCAAACAGCGGCCTGCATCGCGAGTCGCTCATATCGTTCTATACCGTGCTCCAGGACAACCCTGCTGACACCGTTGCGCTAGCCGGAGCCGGCGTGGGGTTTGGCAACCTAGGCGAGTACGCCGAGGCAAGGCTGTACTTTGCGAGGGCCCTTGAGGCAGAGCCGGAGAGCACGGTGTACCAAAACTATGCGACGTTTATCGATGGCGTGATAACAAAATACCCCTACAAGGCCACCGAAAAGCCCGACTTTGCGGCACCATCGCAGCGCCCCTCAAAGGTGCCGGCGTGGACCACCGGCATTGCGCTGTGGTGGGCCGGCGGGCAGATAAGCGGCGAGGAGTTTCTCGAGGCGATCACGTACCTTCTCGCCGAGGGCGTCATTGTCGTTCCCGTGGCCGGCATGGAGCGGACCGCCTCCCCGCAGACCGTGCCTGATGAGGAGACGCTCGTGGAGTGGGCATCAGGAAACGTCACAGTCGGCAGCCTAGCGCAAACCGTGCGCGAGATGCTCATCGGCGGCCTAGTCGACGGGCCGCCTGAGAGTGCCGAGGCAAAGGCTTCACGCGACAGGGACGGCCTCTTTTTGTTCAAGAACTATCTCGGGCGCATAGTCTCCAACGTCGATAGCGAAAAGCGCTACATCGAGTACCCCAACCCCAGCGGCGACGTGATCAAAAAGTTCCTGCGCGACTATGTAAAGTGGAACTTTGACGAGGAGGCCGCGCGCGCCGCCACCAGTTTTCCGGATCCCGAGATCGACGTGCGGATCGGCGCGGGGGCGACCATACGCTACAACGTGTTCATAAACGAGCAGCCCTCCGGACTGCCCCTCAACCATGTCGAGACTCTGGGCGACTCGATGGCGTTCTGGGAAGCCCAGACGCTCCAGTACGGCGGCGAGGACGCGAGCATCATCTTTAGCGTGACGCGCGCAAAGCACGAGGCCAACGTGTGGGTCACGTGGGTGGTCAGGGATCTCGGCGAGGGCGTCCTGGGCCATGCGCACGTCGGCAAGGGGATTGTGGAAGTCGCCCTAGGCGACTATGCGTGCGACGGGAGCTTTCAGCTGTATGACGTGGGCACCGTTCAGGAGATAATGACGCACGAGCTGGGCCACTCTGTCGGCCTGGGCCACTCTGATGTCAAGACCAGCATAATGTACCCCACGCTCTCCCCCTCATACGCGTACTGCCTCCTCTAGCCGTCCCACGTGGCGCGCGGTGGGCCGCGGCGCATGACCAGAAAGACGCCGGCGGCAATGCCGACATGGTACAGCGAGTACATTGCGACGTGAAACTCGGTGGGGACATATCCGGCAAACCTTGACGCGAGGGCCAGGAAGAACGTGATTACGCTTATTGCAAAGACAAAGTATCGCGCGATTGCGGGCAGCTCGGCGCTGCGAAAGAGGAGCATTAGCGAGACGGTGATGAGCATGGCGAGCGTTGACCAAAACCCGCCGTCAACGCCGAGGAGTTGCGCGATGATATTCGCGAGTCCCTCCAGGGTCTCAGGCGTTCCCAGTCCGGCAAGGTTCACGCGCTCTGGTGACGCAAAGCGCAGCGCGCTCAGGATGGCGTGCGCGAGAAAGACGATGAGGAGTATCGTCGAGGCGGCGCGCGCGTGTGAGCGAAGCGACGGAAAGCGCCGGCGGACGCCGCGCGCAAGCATTGCGCCCTGGAGCGCGCCGACGCCAAATGCGACTGCGAATGACTCGATATAGTGCGCCTCGGCGAGCCCTAGCAGTTCCTCCCCAAGCAACGCGCGCGCGGCGCGCAGTGAGGGGATTTAGGGATTGCCATTGGGCACGGAGGCCATGCGCGACATGACTGTGGTGGGGACGATGGGACTTGAACCCATGATCTCCAGCGCCCGAGGCTGGCAGTCCACCATGCTAACCTACGTCCCCGGCGGGGCGCTTGACGGGCCGTTATTATGTCTAATTCCGCAATGCCATGGCCGCCATGTGCCATGGCGTGATTGACCCTGTTGTGCGAATCCATGTCGCATGTCAGCAGAGCGCGCTCCAAAGTCGCCCCCCTGCCAGGTGACATACCGCGCCCTATATGGGCGAGTATGCGACGCTCATCGTGCCGGCCAGGGCCACTAGGTCACAGACGGCGGCACGTCAGTCAGCGCCACACGGCTCCCGTGGATTGACACAGGGAGGAGGGAGCAGCCAGCCATGGCGCACAATCCAGTCTCGCCAGTGTTATGCACATTGCGTCGCAAGGGTGCGCGCGACACGACGTCTGCCAGAGACGCAGAAACGCGCATCATCGCGCAGCCAACACCTTCATTGCCGACACGTCACGCCAGGGCGCACAACTGGCCCTAGCCGTAGGACTCGAACTTTACCTCAAAGGAGCCGTCGGCTCGCTTGTCGCGCTGTGTCACAAATCCGGACGGCTTTAGATAGTCCATCGAGCCGTCTATTGTCCCCTGCCAGCCGCAGATGTAGAACATTGTGTTCTCCTTTGTGATCTTTTCGCCGACGAGCTTTTCGAGCGGCGAGCGGCCGTCCTCACCGGGGCGCAGGAACGTCTCGACCCTGCCCGTGTGGCCGCCCCATGACCGGTTGAACCACTCTTGCGGGCGGCTGATCGCGGCCCTGTAGGTAAAGTTCCACTTGTCGCGCCCGCGATCGAGGCTCTCGTGCTCTAGGTCCGTAAAGAGCGACTTGTAGCTCAGCTCGTCAACATAGCTTGCGCCGTGGAGAACGACGATCTCGCGCCTGTCCCCCACATCATGGAGGTGAGACGCAAAGCTCGCAAACGGCGCAATCCCCGTGCCGCCTCCGATGCACACAATCCTGCGATCATCGCGACGGCCGTCCGGGAGCTTGTCATTGATGAGCAGTGCGGCGCCAGTCGGGCGTATCCAGCTGACTTCGTCACCCTCCTTTGCGTTAAAGAGCTGCGTCGTGAGCCTCCCAGGGAGGGGCTTGCGAACCCAGCGTATGACGAGCTCGATGTACTTGCGGTTCTCTGGATGTGAGGCAATAGAGTAGGCCCGCCGGATCATGTTCTTCTCGCCGGGCACGTCCATGCCCAGCGTGATGAACTGGCCGGCCTTGTACTCGGGAACCTCGCCGTCGTTGGGCACTAGGCGGAATATTCCGAGATCCTCCTTTAGGAGCTGCACGTATGTCAGCGTCGCCTTGTTGTCCGTGACCATATGCGCCGCTCGCGCCGCTCGCGTCGTTAAATACCTTGTGAGCGCCATGGGCAACGGTGGACCAGACAGGCTCGCGTGTGGCCATAATGCCCTGACCTAGAGCACGGCAGGCCAGCCATGGGCCGGCGCCAGTGCAGGTGCCCCACAGGGCACGCCGGCTGCAGCAAAGACGGAACTAGGGGGCGCCCATGCTACGGTCATGGGCAAGCTGCGCGCGCGTTAAAGCCTTAAAATACCGCCGCAGCACGCCGTGCGCCGTGTCAAAGCCAGCAGACCTAGGATCGCTAAAGGTGGGCTCGTACATACTCTTGCCCGTCTCTGACCAACCCACCGGCGAGGCGTGCAGGATTGTCGAATATGACACGAGCAAGCCGGGCAAGCACGGCTCGGCCAAGGCAAGAATCGTCGGCGTTGGCGTCTTTGACGGCCAAAAGCGCCCGCACGTCGGGCCGGTGAGCATGCAGATTCACGTCCCCCTGATCGACAAGCGGACCGCGCAGGTCATATCGATCAGCGGCGAGACGATACAGATCATGGACTCTGAAACCTTTGATACCATAGATGTCACGATGGTCGACGACGAGATAAAGGGCACAGTCGAGAACGGCCAGAACGTAGAGTACTGGACCGTCATGGGCATGACTAAAATAATGCGCGTCCGGGGCTGAGCGCAGCGCCGATGAAATGCGGAAAAGCCATCTGATGATGATGAGGATTATGAGTTACGAGGCGCCATGCCACCTGCAGGGTTTAGGGGCGGCGTGAGGCTAGCTGCACTAATGTCAGGTGGCAAGGACAGCGCGTATGCGGCGCATCTTGCGAGCTCTAGCGGGCACGATATCGCCTGCGTTGTCGGCGCGCTGCCAGAGAGCGGCGAGAACATGGTATATCACCACCCCAACGCGCAGCACGTTGCGCTGCACGCCGAGGCCATGGGCGTGCCTCTAGTCAGCTTTGCCGCACCGGCCGCCGACGGCGGCGCACTGGCACTGGCGCTCGCCGAGGCCGCGCGCGAGCACGATATTGACGGAGTCGTCCACGGTGGAATCAGCAGCGCGTTTCAGCGCGACACGTTTGCGGCTGCGGCCAAGAGTGCGGGCATTCAGGCCATTGCGCCCCTGTGGGGGCACGGCGGCGTTGCGCACCTGCGAGCGCTCCTCGCCGCGCAGTTTAGGTTTGTCATAGTCGCCGTTTCGGCCGGCGGTCTCGGGGCCGAGTGGCTTGGGGCCGAGGTGACTGACGGGGCAGTCCGGAGGCTAGGGCGCCTCGCCGAAGAGTTTGGCTTTGACGCGTCATTTGAGGGCGGCGAGGCCGAGACGTTTGTCACCGAGTGCCCGCTCTTTGCGCGCGCGATCGAGATTCGCGGCGCGACGGCGACGTGGGACGGGTACAGGGGAAGGTTTGAAATAGAGGACGCGGCCCTGCGCGCGCCATGCTCGACTCGCTAAAGACAGGCCTTCGCGCGGCGATAAAAAAGGTCGTCTCGGCCGGCGGAGTCGACGCCGAGCTCATAAAGGACCTCTCGCGCGACGTTCAGAGGGCCCTCCTCCAGGCCGACGTTGACGTAAAGATCGTCATCGCCGTGACAAAGCGCATAGAGGAGAGGGCGACGAACGAAAAGCCCCCGCCGGGCCTTCCGCGAAAGGACCACATCATCAAGATACTCTATGACGAGGTCGCCGCGATGCTCGGGCGCGACTCAGAGTTTGAGTTCAAGGCCGGCACGCAGACGAGGATACTCATGCTCGGCATACAGGGGAGCGGCAAGACGACGACTGCCGCAAAGCTTGCGATGCACCTGACGAAAAACGGCTACAAGGTCGCCGCAGTCGGCGCAGACACGCACAGGCCAGGCGCACTAGAGCAGCTTCGCGACATGTGCTCCAGGGCGCACGTTGACGTGTACGGCGAGGAGGGAAACACCGATGCGACAGCCATTGTGTCAGCCGGCCTAAAGCACCACGGTGATGCGCCGGACGTGATAATAATTGACACTGCGGGCAGGCACAAGGAGGAGGGCGCGCTCCTCGAGGAGATGAAGACGATGGCAAAGGCGGCAAGCCCAGACCTGGTTCTCCTCGTCGTGGACGGGACGATGGGCAGGCAGTGCGGCGCGCAGGCCGCCGCATTCCACTCGGCAGCAAAGGTCGGCGGCATTGCGATAACAAAGCTCGACAGCACGGCCAAGGGTGGCGGTGCGCTTGCTGCGGCAAGCGAGACTGGTGCGCGCGTCATGTATATCGGCACGGGTGAGCGCATCGGTGACCTCGAGCGCTTTTCGTCCACAAGGTTTGTCGGCAGGCTGCTCGGCATGGGCGACGTGCAGGCGGTCCTCGACATGGCAAAGAAACTCGAGGAGAACGCCAGCGGTGACAGCATAAAGAGGATGGCGCGCGGCAAGATGAACATGGATGACTTTTACTCGCAGCTTGAGGGAATGGCCAGCGGCGGCTCGCTGCGCGGCATGATAGAGTCGATGCCCGGCTTTGCCGGAAGCGTAAAGGATGGCCAGCTCGACAACATGGAGGAAAAGGTCGCGCGCTGGCGCCACATCATACAGAGCATGACGCGCGTCGAAAAGGACGATCCCGACTCGATAAACTCGTCTCGCGCAAAGAGGATCGCGCGCGGGAGCGGCTCTACTGAGCACGACGTAAAGGACCTCCTGAAGAACTTCAAGAACTCAAAGGGCATGATGAAGGCCTCTGGCGGGCGCCAGATGCAGGGATTTCTCAGAAAGATGGGCCTCGGCTAGTCGTCAGGTCCGCGCACGGTTATGACAGGAGCAGGAGGAGCACCGGCAGCGGCACGAGCGTATAGTCGCGCCGTATGTCATGCTCTGCCCTCGTCGCCACAATCCCGCGGCTCGCATCAGTCGCGTCAATAAAGCTCGACATGCCGCCGAGCAGGCGGCGAACCACACGCTCGGCGTACTTTGACTCGATGGGCACTAGTGTTGAGCGCACGTAGCCACCGTTCAGATTGATCCGGCAATGCCATATACGCGCAGCTCAAAAATTGCTTTATATATTAACATCATGGAAAAGATAATTAAATATAAAGTAATTGTATGATTAGCAATTCTAGTTATAGGTTCTTTATATAATTCAGATCATATCAGTTAAGACTTCTTTATAAAGTCGGTCCAAACCCAGTTAAGACTTCTTTATAAGGTCAGTTCAAGCCCAATGATCGTCTCTTTATAAAGTCATAGTCCACATATGCCCGAGCGTCGGTGGCTGCATGGCCGGAACCAGCCCATCAACAACGGACAATCCCAGTGACGTTCTGCCAGAATCTACAACACCCATCTAGCAAGAGAGCGGTTAGAACATGCAGCACAAAGACTGGTAGTCACAGCCGTGCCAGTTGCCCCCTCACCTGTATTGTACAAAAAGTAGGAGCGGGGGCCAGAGGGCTTGCCGGGCGCGGATCCGGGAGCCCGCTGATGGCCTTCGGGTCCGGCAGGCTGCCGAAACACACGTTTGGGGGCCTCCGGCGCCGGCGCGCCATGCCGGTCAGGAGGCTGGACGCGCGGGCGCTCCGGTACATCGCGAGGACGCTTGCGACCAGGAGCACCGGGGAAGTGGCGCGCGAGCTGGGGATCTCGCCGTCGTGGGCCCGCAAGCTCCGCGCGCACTGCCGGCGGACCG
Source organism: Cenarchaeum sp. (assembly GCA_963693095.2). Classification (GTDB taxonomy): domain Archaea; phylum Thermoproteota; class Nitrososphaeria; order Nitrososphaerales; family Nitrosopumilaceae; genus JAHRAL01. The sequence continues at coordinate 7,994 of CAXVTD010000001.1, read as the reverse complement.
GCGCGCCGCCGGAGCCGCGGCCGATGGGGAGACCGCGCAGGCCGATCACACAGGCGCAGGCCGACGAGGTCCTCGCCGCGCACTCGCGCGACCCCGTCGGCGTGGTGCGCCTGGTCAGGCTCATGCGGCTCAACAACTCAAAAATAGCGTACGGCGCGGCGTACCGCATATTGTCTGCGGAGGGACTGGTCAGCAGCTCGCCGGCGAGGTCGAGGAGGCGCAAGTGGGTCCGGTTCGAGAGAAAGTACTCCAACGCGATGTGGCACGTGGACTGGCACATAATGAAATACGGTCCCCTGAGGGGCTCGCACCTCATAGTGTTCCTCGACGACGCGTCGCGGTGCGTCACGGGGTTTGGCGTCTTCCCCGAGGCCACGTCGGGCAACACGGTGATGGCGCTGCGCCACGCGATCGGACGGTTCGGCGCGCCGGCGCAGGTGCTCTCGGACCACGGGACGCAGTTCACGGCGACCAGGCGCGACGCGCCTCGCCGCAGCTGGACGCCGACGCTCTTCGAGCGGGAGCTGCTCGACGCCGGGATAAAGCACGTCATGGCGCGCGTCGGCCACCCCCAGACCAACGGCAAGGTGGAGAGGTTCTTCCGGACGCTCGAGACGGAGATCGGCCGCCATGGCGGGGTCGCCGAGTTCATCGGGCACTACAACGAGGAGAGGCTCCACTTCTCCCTCGACATGGAGACCGGCGAGACGCCCCTACTGGCCTTCAGGAGGCGGAGGGCCGACGGGCGGGTCCGGGCGGAGAACCCCGGGTGGATGGAGGTGGACTCGGATGGGTAGCGCTCCTACTTTCCGTATAATACACAGTTGCCCCCTCACCCAAGAAGGTTAAAACGCTTAAAATGATCATGTTCGCGCGAGGCGACGATGGTGGGCAGGAGCTGGATCAAGAGCCCCATGGCCCACACTAGCCGCACGCACATGACAGCACACAGTGTCATAGGCCATGCCCCACGGCATATCGGCAAGCCATATTTTGCCATATCAACAACACGCAAATGCAAGATTGTCGATTTTGGCGCCTCAAATGTCATAGCTCCCACGTACAATTATAATATACATGGCATAGAGCTAACACCGGCCCGTGCCCGTCTCCGAGCTCCGAGCTCCGAGCTCCGAGCTCCGAGCTCCGAGCTCCGAGCTCCGAGCTCCGATAGACGATAGTAAAAAATACATCAGTTTTCGGCTTCAAAATTTCCAAAGTCAGTATTTTCCACCACAGCCCAATGTTGGCCACAGTAGACACGTAAACACAGAGGAGTTGTCGTAGATGAGCAGCAAGTCTGCCCCTCAAACATTTGATGATATTCTAGAAAAGATACGACGAGAGTCTAAGAGTGAGACGGAGAAAGGCAAGATGTTTGAAAATCTAATGGTAGAGTTTTTGAGCACGGATAGTGTGTATTCAAACCGATTCAGCAAGGTGTACAAGTGGGCATCGTGGCCTGGAAACAAGGGCGAGCCCGATATGGGGACTGACCTAGTGGCAGAGGAGAACGGCAAGTTGTGTGCAATACAGTGCAAGTGCTATAGTGAAGACCACGTGCTGGGGAAAAATGAAATCTCCAACTTTCCTGCAGACGCATCCGGAAAAAAGTTCCATAGCATGATATTGATATACACAGGAGGAAGTATAACATCCAATGCTAGAAAGCTACTAGAAAACCACCATTGCCAGGTAATCGGGACAGAAGAGCTGCAGAGGAGCAACTTTGACTGGAGCAAGTATCCAAAACGCGCAGTCAAGAGCCCCAAAAAGCTGCGCGACTATCAGGAACAGGCAGTCAATGACGTTATCACCGGATTCAAGGGCTCAGACAGGGGCAAGCTAGTCATGGCGTGCGGGACAGGCAAGACGCTCGTTGCGCTCCACGTAGCCGAGAACCTAGTTGGCCGCAACGGGACTGTCCTCTATCTAGTCCCGTCAATCTCGCTCATATACCAGAGCATGCGCGAGTGGTCAGACAATGCCGGAACCGGCCACTATTACGTGGCGGTGTGCTCGGACAAGAGCGTCGGCGAGGAGGGCTCTATACTCGAGCTAGAGTGCCCCGTGTCCACAAATCCCGACGATCTGATGAGAAACGTGATGAACCGGCCAAAGGGGGCGATGACGGTGATATTCTCCACGTACCACTCCATAAAGGTGGCATCAAGGGCGCTCGGAAAAAAGTTCGACCTCGTCCTGTGCGACGAGGCGCACCGGACCACGGGCGTCGAGAACGACTCGTATTATACGCATGTCCACAATGACCGCAACGTTCTTGCCAAGAGGCGCCTATACATGACTGCCACGCCAAAGATATACGGCGAGACCGTAAAGGGTGCGGCGCGTGGCCGTGCCATAGAAAAGAAGGGCATCGAGGCGGCGAGTAGCGAGCCGGCGATCTATTCGATGGACGACGAAAGGACGTACGGGCCGGTGTTCCACAGGCTGGGGTTTGTTGACGCGGTGCACAAGCACAAGGCGCTCGCCGACTTTAAGGTGATCGTGCCAATGGTGAGCACGAAATATGTCGACATGGAGTTCCAGCAGGCCGTGGCCAAGGATGGCGCGATGCCACTAGATGAGAGAACGCTCCTGGCCGCCGTGTGGCACGGGATCCAGTATCCAGAGGGCGAGGGAGACCCAAAGCTCCTGCAAAAGGTCATTGCGTTCACAAACAGAATAGACCGCTCCGAGATATTTGCCGGTGACTTGGAGGATAGCGATGTCAGGAAAAAGCGCAGCTTTGAGAACGTGGTTGGGGAGATAAAGACAAAGAGGCCGACGACCAGCAACGTGGAGGTTAGTCACATTGATGGCAAAAAGAACGCGCTAAAGAGGCGCGAGAAGATGAGGTGGCTTGGTGCCAGTGACGTCGATCCGAACACGTGTCGCATACTCTCCAATGCCAGGTGCCTGTCTGAGGGCGTTGATGTGCCAGCTCTTGACGGTGTCGTGTTTTTGAACCCACGCGAGTCCATAGTCGACATTGTCCAGTCAGTCGGCAGGGTCATGAGGCGAGCGCCGGGCAAGGATACCGGATATGTCGTGCTTCCCGTGGCCATACCCGCAGGAGTCGACACAAACAATGCCCTTGACAGTCACCCGTCGTATCGAACCGTCTGGCAGGTTCTCAACGCGCTACGCTCGCACGACGAGTCACTCGCGCGTGAGATAAACTCGCTCATACTCGACAGGGGAGAGGGCGAGAGTTCCGGAGATGTGACTCCTAGGATCAGCTTTTCGATACTGGGTCTCGAAGGTGAGGAAAAGCTCCCCATGCCGAAACTATTTGACAAGATAAAGTCCACGCTGATACGAAAGGTCGGCGACGTTGACTATTACAACGAGTACGGCCGTAAGATAGGAAAGGCGGCGGCCATAGTTGAGGAACGCATAGAAACCATGCTAGATGCATCAAAGTCAAAGAGGCGCGAGCTAGACGAGTTTCACGAGAGTCTAAAGTCAGTCATCAACGACTCGGTCACGCGTGATGAGGCGATCAGGGTGATCGCGCAGCACGTCGTGCTCGCGCGCGTCTTTGACGAGCTGTTCAGTGGAGAGTTCACGTCGCACAACCCAATATCAAAGGTTCTCTCCAAGATGGCCGCAAGCTTTGGCCTAGACGCCGAGCTTGAGGATCTAGAGGAGTTTTATGCCAAGGTGAAGGACGAGGTCAAGCTCATAGATTCGACTAAGGCTCGCCAGAACTTTATCAAGACGCTGTACGAGAACTTTTTCAAGAGCACTGCCAAAAAGGAGACCGAAAAGCACGGTGTTGTCTTCACCCCGATCGAGGTGGTCGACTTTGTGATACACAGCGTGCAGCACGTGCTCAAGACGCGCTTTGGTATGGGGTTTGACGACCGGCGCGTGAAGGTACTCGAGCCGTTCGCCGGCACTGGGACGTTCATCACGCGCCTGCTTGACTCAGGGCTGCTGGGCGACAACGCGTACCAAAAGTATCGGAACGACCTGCTCGCAAACGAGATGATACTTCTGGCATACTATATTGCCACGGTGAACATAGAAACGACATACTCCAGCGGCAACGGCGGCAGGTACGTCCCGTTTGAGGGGATCAGCTACACCGACACGCTCCGTCAGAACCCACGTTACCTCAGCGGCAAGGAGCACAGGGGCGAGCAGGCCACTATTGGCGGGATGTTCAGGGTGGCGCACGAGCGCGTCAGGCGCCAGAGGGCCACCAGCGTGGACGTGATCATGGGAAATCCACCATATTCATCACGACAAAGCAATTACAATGACGAGAATCCTAACACAAAATATCCAATGTTAGATAAAAGGGTTAACGATATGTATATCAAAAACACAAACGTCCATAACAAAAACTCACTCTATGATTCGTACATACGGGCATTACGATGGGCAAGTGACCGCATAGGCGAATCGGGCATAGTGGCGTTCGTGACCAACGCGAGCTTTGTGCGCTCTGACGCAGCAGCGGGTATACGCGACTCGATTTCGAAGGAGTTTGACGAGGTGTGGTGCTTAGACCTGCGCGCAAACCAGAGGACTCAAGGCGAGACGCGTCGCCGTGAGGGTGGCAACATATTCGGTGTAGGCTCCAGAGCCCCTGTTGCAGTCACCATACTGGTCAAGAGTCCGCGTAGTGGAGGAGGCGAGTCAAGCACAGCAAAGATCTATTACAAAGACATAGGAGACTACCTGACTAGGGAGAAAAAGCTCGAAATGATCAAAAGTTTTAGATCCATCAAAAATATCAACGACTGGACGACGGTGTTCCCAGATATACACAATGATTGGCTTGATCAACGAGACAACAGGTTTTTGGAATATTTGCCAATGGGAAGTAAAAGTGCCAAAGCAGGCAAAACAAATGCCATATTTCAGACATATTCGTTAGGAATAATAACAAAACGAGACATATGGGCATATAATACATCTCGAGATGAGCTATTCAACAACATGAGGAAACATATCAAATATTGTAACGCGCAAAACTTGGATAATCCAGTGATTGATTCTAGATACGCAAAATGGTCAACAGAATTAGGAAATAATCTAAAAATACATAAACCAGAATTTGACATAAACAACATTAGAACAGCACTGTATCGACCGTTTTTTAAACAAAAAATATATTTTGACAAGACATATAATGGTGCAATTCATCAAATTCCACGGATGTTTCCAACCGATATGTCAAAAAATCTGGTAATTTGCGTTCCGTATAAATTCATAGGCGAATTTTCTGTTATTATAACCGACACTATGCCGGATTTACATATTGTAAATTCCAATCAATGTTTCCCACTATACACATATAATAAAAATACAAAAATAGACAACATTACAGAATATTCAGTGCAAGAATATAAAGGACATTATGAGAATGAACGAATTAATAAAAATGATGTATTCTATTACATATATGGAATGTTGCACCATTCTGGGTATCGCGGCAAATTCGCCAACAATCTCGCCAAAGACCTCCCAAACATCCCAATGGCCCCCGACTTCAAGAAATTCAGCCAGGCAGGCAAAAAGCTCGCAGACCTGCACCTAAACTTTGAGACGTGCAAGAGGTTCAACCTTGGAAGGCCAAATGAAAAGTTTGGCAAACCGGCAAAGGTGGCATTTGGCCGCATCGGCATGAAGGCCGACAAGACAAAGATCAGGATAAACAACGTCATAGTCTTTGAGGACATTCCACAGCCAAAGTACACGGTGAACGGCCGCACGCCCCTAGAGTGGGTCGTTGACCGCTACAACCGCACAGTCGACAAGGATAGCCACATAGTCAACAATCCGCTAGAGGGCATGGACGAGGACGATATTATCGCAGTCATCGAGCGCGCCGTGCATGTTGGCGCAGAGTCTGACCGCATAATCGCCACGCTTCCAGACGAGTTTGAGCCAAGGGACTGGAAGCCCAAAAAGACTGGCCTAGACGCGCACATTGGGGCATAGGCTGCAGGCTGGCTCGGCATTCTGCCCATGTGTGTCAGAACCTGCCCATTTGGCCCAAACTTGCCCCCACTGTTTGGCAGGGCGAACAGCACGCATGCAAGCCCAACTGTCGGCCTGATAATTCCTGACAAGGATGATCTCGTCACCACAAAAAAGGGACCATGATCCACAATTTGAAAAATGGCACACGCGCCCAAACTCTAGGATTGGCCGCGTGGCAGAACTCATGTCAGGGTAAACAGATCGGACAGCCCCCCCTAAGCGGGGCTGCCGGACCCTAAGCAGTAGCATCTGCATACGTCCTGCCTAGGCAGGCTAGGCATTGTGAGATTATTTAACTCGTTATGCTGGCCTGGGCGCAAGGCACGTGCGCATTGGCCATGTCATGACCCCAGGGGGCACGCCCTGATCTGTGCGCCCCGGACTCTGCCATTTCGCAACCTGTGATCTGCAGACGCCCTCGGCGCGTCGTGTGTGATGTCATTATCGATGCCTGCCCATGATCAGGCAGGTCCCGCCATGTGTGTGTCGGCGGGATCACCCTTTAAATCCCCGCCACACCCACACGCTGCCCGCATGGCATCAGGCATCAGGCGCCTCATATCCCGCAAGTCAGGCCTCGTCGTGCCCGGCGTGTACGACGCGCTAGGGGCGCGCCTGGCCAGACTCGCCGGCTTTGAGGCAATGTTTCAGACCGGATACGGCACGTCAGCATCCATGCTCGGAATGCCCGACTATGGGTTTGCCGGCGCCGGTGAAACTGTCTCCAACGCATCTCGCGTGTGCCGCGCAGCTGACGCGCCAGTCATTGTTGATGCCGACACTGGATACGGCAATGCGCTTAGCGTCTGGCGCCTCGTAAAGAGCCTCGAGGCAGCAGGGGCGGCCGGAATGTTCCTCGAGGACCAGCACTGGCCAAAGAGGTGCGGTCACATGGCCGGCAAGGAGGTCACCGAGTATGCCGAGTATGCAGAAAAGCTCGGTGCAGCAATTGACGCGCGCTCCTCAAGGGACTTTGTCATCGTCGCGCGCACTGACGCTCGCGCCGCACTAGGCCTGGACGAGGCCATCGAGCGCGGCCGCGCTAGTCGCAAGCTGGGAGCAGACGCCGTCTTTGTCGAGGCCCCGCAGAACAGATCAGAGATGCGCGCCATAGGGGCCGCCATCGGCGGGCCCCTCGTGGCCAACATGATAGAGGGCGGCCGCACGCCGATACTGCCCTCGCGCGAGCTCCACTCTATGGGATTCAACATTGTCCTCTATCCGCTATCGACGCTATTTGCCAGCGCGCACGCCACACTCGGCGCGCTGCGAGAGCTAAAGAAGACTGGCACGACGCGCAAGTCATCAAGGTCCATGGTGAACTTTGACTCGTTCAACGAGCTCGTCGACCTCTCGAGGTACCAGCGCATGGAGCGCCGCTACGCCAAGAGGCGCTAGCTTCTGCTAACTGCGATCGTTATCGTGGAGACGTTGCGCTGCTTGCCGTCAGTCGACTCGAGTGACTCGGAACCAAGCGTGACGCTGTCTATCGTGTATTCGGCATTGTCGCGCTTTCTCGATATGATCTGCGCCACGTCGACTGCCCTAGATATGCTCATTCCGCGCGCCTTTATCGTCACCGAGGGAACCTCGGCGAGCTGCAGCAGCGTGGATGTGACATATGCCATGAGCGGCTTTTTGCCGATAAAGACGGTGTCCTTTGATTCCGGCCCCCTCGGCCCGCGCCGCTCGCCTGACCCGCGATCGGGTCGTGGCTGTTCGGTTCGTGGTGCCTCGGACTGACCCTGTGCGGCCTGTGGAGCATCTGTTGGCGGGCTCGGCGGTGCGCCTGTTGGCGCATCAGTCGCCGGCGCGTCTCCTGCGTATGCTGTCATTGCCACACGCGCCCAAGCTCTATAATTTAAACCAAGATCGGGCACACAGCTATGGGGAGTGGTGGACCGGGTGGGATTTGAACCCACGATCTCACCCATGCCAAGGGCGTATCCTACCAGTCTAGACGACCGGCCCACGGGTCGGCAACGGCCGACCGT